>NZ_FLQT01000001.1 GCF_900088125.1 Peptoniphilus pacaensis
ATTTGATCATTCCTTTCTATAATTTCATGAGGAATCCTATATAATGATATTATATCTCCTACTTTCAATATAATTATAAGAGCTTTTCTAAGATGTTTCAGCTAACTTTTGTGAATATTCTTTATTAGCTTTGCTATATAATTTTTAATCATTGAAAATACTACATCACTTATTCTTTGAATCCCTTGTTCAAGAAAAATTATTACTATAATACTATTTTAACTTTTCCCTTTTACTTCAGAAATTGCTCTTTAAATAAAGAGCAATTTTCTGACCTTGTTCAGTATAGAAATTATTATGGGAAAGAAGTGGAGAGATAAAAAGCTATAAGGGGATAAACTTATAGCTTTTTAAAAATATTTATAAACTTTTAATCTAAACTTATTATCTCACTTATATCTCCATTGTTTGCCTCAACAATTGATTTTGCCATGACAAGTCCTATGCCAAAGCCCTTAGAGTCAGAACTTTTGTAAAATCTTACTAATATTCTTACTCATAAGTCCCTCCTAGTCAAATCCTCTTATCAAATCAATGGGATCGATCTTTAAAATATTTTGTAAAGTTGTCTTGTAAATTAAAATATTTATACCATAAATCAAAATTCCAAAAGCAAGGAAATATTTATATTCAAAATAAGACAACAAAATTTTCATATCCAATGTTGGAGATATTTTTGCAATTACAAATAAAGCAGCAAAACTTACTATTAAAACTATTGCCAGTGATTTAATTTCTTCTAATATAAAATCTCTTGTATATTTGTTTTTCAGTTCTTCCTCATCTATTCCACAAGACACTAAAGATCCAATTTCTTTTTTCCTTGCCATTAAACTTAAATTAATAGAAGAATATCCATTAGTTATATTTAAAATAAAAATTATGCTTGCAATAAAAATTATCATAAGTCCAAAAGTTTTTACGTCTTTCATGCGATTTGCTTCTACATCTTTGCTTGTAGTTAAATTATAAGTTTCATTGTAGGCAATGGAAGAATCTAATCTCTCTTTAACTTCATTCTTTATATCGTCTAACTTATTTTCATCAACTTTCATTGAGAGTTCGTAGGTGTTTCTTCTCAAGTCATTGTTGTTTTTTAAATAAAATTTATTCCATTCTTCTAAAAGTTTAAAGTATGTGTCAAAGTCAACATATAAATTCACATAAAAAGGTAGTCTTCTTTGCCTAAAGTCCTTTGTGTTATCAATTAACTTATCTACTTTGATTGAATAATTGTAATTTTTCTCTTCTGTTATAGAGTAATTTAAAATATCCATATTTTTAAAATATTTTGTTGTTTCTGATCCATCAATTGGTGCATTTGGATTTACTTGGACCTTATTTAATAGCAAAGCCTCTCCCTTTTTGCCACCTATCTTTTCAAAAGTTTCATCATCTAAGGCCGTAATAATTCCATCGAGATAAAAATCTTCGCCATTATCATAATATTTTCGAATTTTCTCATCTAAGTCAAAATACCTGAACTCATCTGAATAGTTTTGATCTTTACTAAGAGAAATATATTTTTCTGTTGAAAGAAATGCCTTGTCATTTTCTGTAGTCTTCATTATATCCTTTAAGACATTTGGGACTTCAGCTTCATTTGAATCAATCAAAATATTAATATTAGTATTATATGTGTAAGTATTTTTCACCCTATTGTACTTTGCCATAGAGAAAACTATCAAAAAAATTGAGACAATTATCATCCCAATTGCAGAAATATATCTCTGAGAAGAAATGGTTTTTAAATTATTTATCTTTAATTCCTTCCAAATATTTTTATTCTTCTTTAGTTTTATATTTTTGTCACTAAAGTTTCCCTTTATACCATCAATTATATTTATCTTTGCGATTTTTTTAGCTGGAGCAAATATTGCTATGAAAATTATAAAAAAGCAAATTAATAAAACTACAAGTGAAAGCCTTGACGAAAATTCTATAAACTCAATTTTTTCCTCTTTCTCTAAAATCTTTTGAAGGCCAAGATTGAGGAGGTTGATTCCTCCATATCCGAAAATATGTCCCAAAACTATTGGTAAAAATGAAATTTTTAATCCATCTTTTAAAAGCAATTTATAAATTTGATAATCTGTTGACCCAATAGACTTGTACATTGAAACTTCTCTTATTTTTCTTAGACCCCAAACTGTAAAAATGTTTTTTACAAAAAATATAAAAATAAGGATTGTAGCAAAAATTAAAAGAGAGTCTACAATTATCTGCCTATTTTGTTGTAAAAGACTTCCATCAACATTATAGTAATCTTTCATTATCTCGCTAAATTCAAGTTCTACTTTATCTTTATTCAAGGCAGATGCAAGATCTTTTTCTAAATTATCTTTATTATTGTAGGCTTTTCTAAAATTATGGAATCTTACAAAGCTATTGGTCTTTGCATCCTTTCCAATGACAGTAGAAGCATAAAAAATCTTCATATTCTCATTGTAAAGATTTCTTGTGATACCACTTATTACATATTCTTTGCTATTTTTTCTTGCAAATTCTTCATCCTTAGTAACACTTGAAACTGGCTTTATAATTTTTCCATCAACTAATCTATTCCCAAATTCTACTTTTACCTTATCGCCAATTTTTAAATTTTCTTTTTCTGCAAGACTTTTAGGTATGGTAATTTCGTTATCTTTTGTAGCAAAACTTCCCTCTTTTAACATATTATCTTCTAACATCTTGGTAAAAGCTTGGTCTGTATAATTTATCACTAAGACATTTTGAGATAGCTTGGCAGAATCATTTTCTACTGCAACTTCTCCCACTTCTTTAATGTTTTTTATTTCTTTTAATTTACTTGAGTCACCAGAAACTGTATCAGGCATAATTTTAGCATCATAAATTGATCTGTTCCTAAAATATTCATAATCGAGCTTATTATTTACATATCCAAAGTAAACACAAAATGTAAAGAAAATTGCAGTTATAAAAAGTGAAAGTGAGATTGAGAGATTCTTCTTATTCATTATTCTCATCTCCCACTATTTTCCCATCGACAATTGTTATTACCCTTTCTGCCTCTAGGGCTATAGACTCATCATGGGTGATTACTATAATTGTCTGTTTTAAAGTCCTGTTAAAATATTTTAAAATTTCAATTATTTCTCTTGAATTCTCCCTGTCTAGGTTTCCCGTTGGTTCATCAGCGAGTACAAGAGACGGAGAATAGATAAGGCTCCTTGCTATGGCAACCCTTTGTTGCTGGCCTCCTGATAGTTCACTTGGAAAAGAGTTGAGTTTGCTTTCTATACCAAGTTTTTTTACTATATCTGAAAATTCATCTTGATTTATTTTTCTTTTATCTAGTTTTAGTGGAAGTTCTATGTTATGTCTAACGGTTAAATTTGGAATCAAATTATAAAATTGATAAATTAGTCCAACTTTTCTTCTTCTAAAGTATGCCAATTCTTTTGTAGAATACTTTGAGATGTCGTTACCATCTATATAAACCTTACCATCATCTGGGCTATCTACTCCTCCTATGATATGTAGTAGGGTTGAT
>NZ_FLQT01000002.1 GCF_900088125.1 Peptoniphilus pacaensis
TTTTGTCTTGACTTAGAGGTATTGTCCTTAAAACCGCATCAATCCTTGCCCTTAATATTGCAAGGGAAAATGGTTTAGTTAAATAGTCGTCTGCGCCTTGATCTAGGGCATCAATTATAAAATCTTCGTCATTTTTAACTGTTGTTACAATAACTCTTATGTCCTTATCTTTTAATTTTTCTATCAAATGTTGACCGTCTTTATCTGGTAGATTTATATCAAGTAGTGCCACATCCATATCTACATTCCTCTTATAGCTTGCTTCGTAAAAAGATGATGCAATCTCTACTTCATAACCATTATTAACCAAATACTTTTCCATTTGTAAAGCAATTTCTTTATTATCCTCTATAATCAAAACATTCTTCATTCTAACCCTCTCATGTATCAACTTTTATATTAAAAACAGACCCTTCACGGTAGAGTGACCCCATAAAGTTGGACTTAATCGAGTAAGCATTTCGCTTGCTCGATTTTGTTTTACATAACATTCGTTCTATGCAGATTGCATCTGTTCACGGTATTGCTTCGGACTCAATCCTCCTAACTTTTCTTTGATTCGATCGTTGTTGTAGTAGTGGATAAAACGTTCGATGGAACGCACGAGTTCTTGTCGGCTCCGGTAGATGTGACCGTCGTAGATTTCTCTTCTCAGTACACTGAAGAAGTTTTCCATGGGTGCGTTGTCGTAGTAGTTGCCTTTTCTCGACATGCTTTGAAAGATGAGATGTTTTTTAACATGGCTTGATAGGCGGTCATTTGGTAACCCCAACCGCGATCGGAGTGGAAGGTGCGGCGGTAGGGGCAGGTGTCGGTGCGCTTGATAGCTTCTTCTAAACCTTGCAGCATGGTGACGCAGTTGGGTTGGTCGGAGAGGACGTAGCTGATGATTTCCAGATTGTACATGTCCATGTATGGATCAAGGTAGAGTTTCTTTGTTTGAAGTTTCCCCGCTTGATCTTCTTCGTAGTATTTGAATTCTGTGGTGTCGGTGGTCATTTTTTGGTAGGGAACGGAGGTGTTGAAGCGGCGGTTGATTCTATTTTTCTTGATGTGGCCGACGACACCTTTGTAGGAGTTGTACTTCTTGTATTTCTTTCCATAGGATCGGACTTGCAGAATCGGACTTGCAATTTCATGATCTGAACCAATCGTTGAACTTTCTTTTTGTTCACCGCCCAGCCCCGGTTCTTTAGCTCCAGATGGATCCTTCGATAGCCGTAGTCTTTGTGATCGCGTCGAATGGCGAGGATTTCGTCTTTCAACGCTTGGTCTTTATCTTCTTCGTTCCACTTTTTCTGCCAGTACATGAAGGTAGATTTGGGAAAGTTGATGGCGGCGAGGATCTCTCTTAGTTGGAATTGTTCTCGGAGTTTGGCGACGATCCTTGCCTTTTGTTCATTGCTTCTTCCCTCTCCAAACGCCTTAGCTGTTCCCAGAACATCTTTTGAATGGTAAGTTTCCGATTCTCCGCCTCTAATTCTTTGATGCGGTTTTCCAGTGCCTCCCGTGTAGAACCATCGATGGGTTCGCTTTTCTTTGACGTCTTTGGTGTTTGTTTGCGATCTTCTTTATTTGTCACAGGTCTTCCTCGCTTATGTGGTAGCAGCCCTTCAAGACCCCCTCTCGGTATTTCCTGCGCCAGTTAACGATCATGGATGGATTGGTTAAATCGAGTTCAAGGGCAAGTTGTTGGTAGCTGCATTCGCTCGTTTCGTAGCGTGTAATGACTTCTAACTTAAACTCTACACTGTACGCACGATTATTTCTAGAGCGCATTAAACCTTCATCACCGAAATGTTTATAATTGTTCACCCATAGCCTGAGAGCGGATTTCTCAATTTGGTATTTTATAGCTAAGGCTTGAAAACTTGTTTTACCACACAAGTATTCTTCGACGATTTTCTTCTTCAATTCATAACTGTATTTTGCCATTAAAAGACCCCCAAAGGTTGGATTTCTTGGTCCAACTTTTGGGGGTCAGTGCATTTTACCGTGTATTTATTAAATAGAGCAAACCCCAATGTATCATATGCCATAAAACCCTCCATTTCTAATTTAATAAATATCTCTTTTACTAAGAATCATGGTATTCAATATTATCATAATAATCAAATAAATAATCGATAATAATGTCACTCTTAAATAAATAGAATCACTGCTATCAATTGATAGTAATACTATGTTTCCTGATATAAGATAAT